>NZ_JADYWP010000020.1:0-9887 GCF_015864765.1 Pseudoalteromonas sp. NZS11
AGCAACTTAATAATCGTCCGAGGAAGACACTTGGATTTGAAACGCCTGCAAAATTGATGCAGGATCACTTGGCGGCTAAAGCCGCCTAAACGTTATGCACTTCAGATTTGAATCCGCGTAACTAAATATTCAAATAACTAGATAACTAGATAACTACTTTTGGCAATTTGAGCAAAAAATAGTACTGCGCTGCCCCAATCTAATTTCTTCCAATTCGTTTTCACACGTCATACATGGCTTGCCTTTTCGCCCATATACTAATAACTCTTGAGCAAAATACCCAGGCTTACCATCACTTTGTGCAAAGTCTTTAAGCGTTGTACCACCTTGTGTAATAGCCGCTGCAAGTGTGTCTTTTATAATAGGGATAAGTGCTTGATAACGTTTGAGCGATACTTTTCCCGCTTCTCGCTTTGGATGTATACCCGCTTTAAATAACGATTCATTCGCGTAAATATTACCAACACCAACAACCACTGCGTTATCCATAATAAACTGCTTTACCGGTACTTTTTTATTGCGCGATTGTTCGTACACGCGTTTAGCAAAAAAATCATCGGTAAGCGGCTCAGGGCCAAGCTTAGAGAGTAGCTTATGCACTTCACCTGGCTCTTGCCATAAGCAGCAACCAAAGCGACGAGGATCGTTTAAGCGCAGTGCTTTACCGTTGCCAAAAATAAACTCTACATGGTCATGCTTTTTAAGCGGCTCACTTTTATCTACAACACGTAAATTACCTGACATACCCAAATGTAAAATAGTGCTCCCAAGCTCACAGTGTAAAAGTAAGTATTTAGCTCGTCGTTCAATACTAGTAACAATTAGCCCTTCAAGCTGATACACGTCATCAGGCACTGGCCAGCGCATACTGGCATTGTAAATATTTACCTTAGTAACTACTTGGTTTTGTACGTGGGGAGTGATGCCCATTCGGCTCACTTCTACCTCTGGTAATTCAGGCATTAATTAGACTCACTTTATGAAAAATCAAAACTAGGAAATAACTGCTGTGCAGTTTTTAAATCGAGTGCGAGTATTCGTTGGCTACTCTTTTCGAGTAAGTAATATTGCCCATCGCCTTTATAAAGCAAATAAACCCAAGGTAAACTCTCGCCAGCCAACTCAAATGCAGCAACATATAAAGGCTCATTAGGATTAAAAACAACAGATTCGTTAACGCCCATTAACTGCGCGCTTTGCCACTGATTAATTAAATCACTAAGTTGCTGCTCAGAGGCTTGCCACACAAGCGGTATGTCTTTTTGTAGTGGGGTTGTACGCCAGCTTGTTCCTATTCGCTCAATTTTTTGATCAACAAATTGCAGTGTCAGTACAAAACTTTGCTGGGGGAGTACGGCTTGTAATGTTGGTTTATCCTCCCCTCCCAAAAGTTGCTTATGCCAGCCATTTAAGAAGAAGATCATAATCAACATCGAAAATATTATAACGTTGTTCCAACCTTTACGGCCCAGTCGCATATTAATACACCTAGTAAATTCAAGATTTTAAAGTGTAACTAAAACTTAATTGCGCTGTCTATATGTTAAAGGCCGCAGACTTTGTTAGAATATCGGCAAATTTAAAGGAGTTCCGTCAATGTCTATGTATGTAGTGGGCCATAAAATCCCAGATTCAGATTCTATTTGTGGTGCAATTGCACTGGCTTATTTAAAAAACCAAATCGATGAGCCAGCAATTCCAACTCGTCTTGGTGAAATATCACCTGAAACTCAATTTATCCTTGATAAATTTGGCTTCGAAGCACCAGAGCTTAAATTAAGCTACGCGGGTGAAGATGTGTATATTGTAGATCACACAGAAAAAACACAAGCACCCGATGATATCGACCAAGCTCGCGTTGTTGGCGTGGTAGATCACCACAAATTAGGTGACTTAACATCATCTACTCCGCTTGAATGTTGGATTCGTCCTGTTGGTTGTTCAAACACCATTATTAAAATGATGTACGACTTCTACAGCGTAGAAATCCCTAAAGACATCGCGGGTATTATGATGTGTGCAATTTTAAGCGACACAGTCATATTTAAATCACCAACATGTACCACTGCCGATATTAAATGTGTTGAAGCGCTAGCTGAAATTGCAGGCGTAGAAGACTTTAAAGAATTGGGTATGGATATGTTTCGCGTTAAATCTGCGGTAGAAGACACACCAGCACGTGATTTAGTAATGCGCGACTTTAAAGATTTCAACATGAACGGTAACCTAGTAGGCATTGGCCAACTAGAAGTAATCGACCTTGCTGTTTTTGACGATATTAAAGCAGACCTTGCAGCCGATATTGCTAAGCTAAAAGTTGAGGGTAATCGCCACTCTGTATTTTTACTACTTACCGATATAATGAAAGAAGGCTCAGAAATGCTAATTGTATCTGACGATGCAAACTTAGTTGAGCAGGCTTACGGTGTAAAACCAGAGAATGATAAAGTATGGTTAGATGGTGTACTGAGCCGTAAAAAGCAAGTAGTACCACCACTACAAGATGCATTCACAAAAATCTAATGATACCAATTTTATTAAAAACATGATTATTTTATCGCATTAAATAGCTCACTAATTTAATGCTATTGGTATAACGTTTTTTGATTTAAAAGCCTTGTTGGTTATGCCAACGAGGTTTTTTATATCAATTCACTAATCATATTTTTAAAAACAAAAAACCCAGCCTAGGCTGGGTTTTTAAATTCTAAAAGAACTAAAATTACTTAATTTTAGCTTCTTTAAAAAGAACATGTTTACGAATCTTTGGATCAAACTTTTTGATTTCCATCTTCTCAGGCATGTTACGTTTGTTTTTGTCAGTAGTGTAGAAAAAACCAGTACCGGCAGTTGAAACTAAACGGATTTTATCGCGCATGATTCAGATCCTTAAACTTTAACGCCGCGAGCACGGATTTCTGTAAGAACCGTGTCGATGCCTTTTTTATCGATAATACGCATACCTTTAGTAGTAGTGCGTAATGTTACAAAACGTTTTTCACTTTCAACCCAAAAACGGTGTGTTTGTAGGTTAGGTAGGAAACGACGTCTAGTCGCGTTTCTCGCGTGTGAACGGTGATTACCAACCGCAGGACGCTTACCTGTAACTTGACATACTTTAGACATGTCTATATATCTCCAATAACTTCGCTCGAGCTTAATTTAATCTAAGGCCGTGTATTTCCGCCCTAGAGATAAATCGAAGGGCGCTCTTTATACAGCTTTTACAGGCAAAGATCAAACACTGATCTATCCAATCAGCTCATATATGTAAATTTGATAGCGGCTAATTATAAAGATCGAATGCCCTTAGGGAAAGTAAAAACTGCATTTAAATTAAACTAATTTGCCAAAACACGTTAAACAGCTCATTTTTAACACACTTCTGTATCTAACAAAGCTAAATCAGGCCTCGCTCGGCAAACGAAACACACGTTTCTCCACCAACAATGATGTGATCGAGCACACTTATGTCGACCAATTGCAGTGCTTGCTGCAATTTATTAGTAATAAGTTTGTCTGCTTGGCTCGGTTCTGCAATACCACTTGGATGATTATGCGCAAAAATAACAGCGGCTGCATTATTTTTAAGCGCAGCCTTTACCACTTCACGCGGATAAACACTGGCAGAATTAATTGTGCCATAAAAAAGTATTTCATCTTTTACTAATCTATTTTGGCTATCTAGGTATAACACCATAAATACTTCTTGTTGTAAGCCCCGCATTTGAATGGTCAGGTAATCGTAAACTGAGTTTGGCGAATTAAACACGGCGTCTCGTTGGCAACGCTCCTGCATATAACGTTGGCTTAGCTCTAACACAGCTTGTAGCTGAACATACTTAGCGGTCCCTAACCCCTTTTGAGAGCAAAACTCCTCAATGCTAGCATTAAACAAATTATGAAGTGTTTTATTCTCGTTTAATAAATGCTGAGCCAACTCAATTACATTCATTCCCGGTAACCCTGTTCGTAAAAATATGGCAAGAAGCTCTGCGTCAGTCAGCGCCTTAGCCCCCTTTGCTATGAGCTTTTCACGAGGTCGAAGTGAGTTTGGTAGTGAAGTAAGTTGCATTATTCATCCTTGAGAGGCGAAAGTGTCTTATAAATGTAATGCAAATTTGAAATTTAGCCTGTTATTTCGAATTAAAAAACTTCGCTGTATGGGTAAAGATTTGTTATTTTAAGCCCAATATTTAATAAAAACTGATGAACATCCATGACTAACTTAACAAACAAAAAAATTGTACTAGGTATTACCGGCGGTATTGCAGCTTATAAATGTGCAGAACTCGTTAGGCGATTAAAAGACTCTGGTTGTGAAGTAAAAGTAGTTATGACTGAATCAGCTAAACACTTTATTACACCACTGACCATGCAAGCCGTTAGTGGAGAAACAGTCTCTGACTCATTACTAGACCCTTCTGCTGAAGCTTCAATGGGGCATATTGAATTTGCAAAATGGGCTGACTTAATTTTAGTTGCTCCAGCGACGTGTAATATTATTGCTAAAATGGCAGCCGGCATTGCTGACGACCTACTAACAACGTTACTACTAGCAACGCCTGCAAAAGTCGCAGTTGCGCCAGCCATGAACCAGCAAATGTATGCACACGCAGCAACACAAGCTAATTTAGCCACATTAAAAGCACGTAACGTACTTATTTGGGGCCCAGGTAAAGGTGAGCAAGCCTGTGGCGATATAGGCGCTGGACGCATGTTAGAGCCACATGAGCTAGTTGCGCTATGTATAGCAAAAGAGCAACCGCAATTACTTGCAGGAAAAACAATTACAATAACAGCAGGCCCAACGCGTGAGCCTCTCGATCCGGTACGTTTTATATCAAATCACAGTTCAGGAAAAATGGGTTATGCACTGGCAGAGGCCGCTTTGCAACTCGGTGCTACGGTTAATTTAATTTCGGGTCCAGTCACTATAAAAGCCCCTACTGGCGTAAACCTTATCAATATAGAAAGCGCTGAGGAGCTATTAACTGAGTCACTTACCTATGCACCACAATCAGATGCTTTTATAGGTTGCGCTGCTGTTGCGGATTATCGAGCTGCAAACATTGCGACTCAAAAAATGAAAAAACAAGGCGACGAACTCACCCTTACTTTAACTAAAAACCCTGACGTAATTGCAGCTATTGCCAACCTTACACAAAACCGCCCCTATACGGTTGGATTTGCCGCCGAAACTCAAAATGTAGAAAGCTATGCTAAAGGTAAACTAAAAAATAAAAATCTAGATATGATTTGCGCTAATGACGTATCAAAAAGTGGCTTAGGGTTTAATTCCGATCATAATGCTTTAACACTGTACTGGCATAATGAACAACTAGAATTACCAACTACAAGTAAAATAGAAATAGCTCGCAAGGTGATCGAACAGCTGGCTAAACATCTATAAAAAGGCTGGAAACAAACTGAATAAAACATTAACATACGCTAATCATTTGAACAAAAAATGACTAGGGTTCTTAACTGCGCCACTAAGAATAACTAATAAAAAGGAATGTTCATGCCTGCGACAAAAAGAAGTAATCGCAAAGAGCAAATACTGCAAGCACTCGCACAAATGTTAGAAACTAATTTAGGACAACGCATCACCACAGCAAAACTAGCTGCTGAGGTGGGTGTGTCTGAAGCCGCGCTGTATCGTCATTTTCCGAGCAAAGCGCGTATGTTTGAGGGCTTAATTGAGTTTATTGAAGATACCCTTTTATCTCGTATAAATATTATTATTGAAAACGAAAAAGAAAGCCAAACGCGCATTTATAACATTCTATTATTACTTCTAACCTTTGCTGAAAAAAATCCAGGCATTACTCGTATTTTAACTGGCGATGCTCTGCAAGGTGAGCAGGAACGTTTACGCGAGCGGGTACAAAGCTTGTTTGAAAAATTAGAAACTCAGTTTAAACAAGTACTTCGTGAGCGTAAATTACGTGAAGGTAAAAACTTTCAAAGTGATGAGCTTACACTTGCAAACTTTTTACTCGCCTACGTTGAAGGCAAAATGAATCAGTTTGTACGTAGCGACTTTAAAGCAAAACCAAGTGTTCAATTTGAAAAACAATGGCTTGAGCTACAAAAAATTTGGCTGTAATGTTTGCTAAATTAATAAATTAAATACCAAAAAACGACCTACGGGTCGTTTTGTCGTATGTAGCTGCCATTTATCTGATCCGCTCGAATTATGAACCAAACTCGTTACAATGAAACAATGTCATAATACGAGAATCAATAATGAAAACAAAACTCACCTTATTAAGCACGGCACTCGTTGCCAGCTTAACTAGCACCGGCATACACGCCAAAGAATCGCTACAATTTAAAGACGTATTTAGTTTTAAATCAGCTAAAAGCACACAACTATCTGACAATGGTCAAGTACTCACTTTTAGTGCAACGCCGTATCGTGGAAATGCAACTGGTCAAGTTTACTCACTACAAAGCAATACACTCATCGCAGAAGTAGAACGCGGCACTAAGCCTCATATTAATAAAGCCGCTAACTGGGTCGCTTTTACACAAGTACCTACCTTACTTGAAAAAGAAACAACCAAAAAAAAAGACACACTTCAAAACAACCTGGTACTCGTAAACACACAATCAGGTGCCCAACAAAGCTTTGCAGATGTAAAAGATTACACGTTATCTGATGACGGTATGTGGCTTGCTTATCGTTTAAATAAAAAAGACGATGACGCAAAAGTAGAAGATAAAACCGATAGCACTAAAAACGAAGAAGACAACGCTATCACGCCCGATAAAAAAGATAAGAGCTATGCGCTTGTTATCGTAAATTTATCTGATAAACGCACCCATACAATAGAAAACGTATTTAGCTACGCTATTAACTCAGCTAACAGCCAGCTATTAGTGAGTCAAAGTTACAGCGATGGTAATAACAACCAAATAGCGTTAATTGAGCTAAGTGACTTTAATAGCAGCGTATTAATTGATGAACCAGGCGTAATCGCAAATAAAATAGCGTGGCACCCAACTGACAATATTGCAGCGTTTACATTGGGTAACTATGTAAATGATGACACGCGCCGTCGTAGCTACACTTTACAGCTATATAAAAACGAGAAGCTTGCAACTATAGATTCACCGAATAAAGCATGGACGTTAGGGAAAACAGCCACCCTTGAATGGTCAGAAAATGGCGAGCGTTTATATTTTGAAAACCATCCAAAGCTTGCTGCTAAAGTTAAGGCTAAAGAATATACTGATGAAGCCTCATTGTACGACTTTGATACCATACGTGAACATAAAGGTTTAGATGTATGGCACAACAACGATGCGCAAATAAAACCGCGTGAAGAGCAGCAATGGAACGAAGTTAATAAAAATCGCCATTACAGTGCGGTGTATCACGTTAACTCGCAAAAAGTGGTACAGCTAAGTACCACTAATATGCCTGAGGTTGCACTAAACCCTCAGCGAGATGTATCTTTACTTGGTTCATCTAACATCCCCTACCTAGAAAAAATAATGTACGGCGGTTTTTTTGCTGATTACTTTGCAGTAAATATAAACACCGGTAAACAAACTCCAATTATTAGTAACTATCCGTTTAGACCGAGCCTTGCCCCTAATGGTGAGTTTGCGACTTATTTTAGCGATAGCCAAATACAGCTAAAAGATTTAAAAAACAATAAAGTAACACCGCTTACAAAAGCGATTCAGGCAACCTTTGCTGATGATAAACACGACTACCCATCTATTCAACCTGGTTATGGTTTTGCTGGTTGGATGACCGATAGCAGCCAAGTGCTTGCTTATAGTAAATACGATGTTTGGGCGTTTGATGTAAAAACTAAGCAAGCTAAACGCCTAACTAATGGTAAGCAAAGCAATACGCAGTACCGTGTTATTAAGCTTGATAAAACCCAAGTGGGCTTTAAAAAAGGCGATACATTACTTGTCTCTGCTATTAACTTACAAACTAAACAAAGCGAAGTGGCAAAGCTCAACTTAACCACTAACACAATAACTAACGTGCTTAGCGGTAATAAACGCTTTGATGTAGTTAAAAAAGCCAAAAAGGCTGACAAGTACTTGTTCACCTCGCAAACTTATAGCCAATTTCCTGATTACTACCAAACAGATTTTAGCTTTAGCGCACCAAAACAAGTGACCACCCTAAACCCACAAATTAGTAATTTTGCATGGGGAGAAAAGCCAGAACTAATAAGCTATAAAGGCTTTGATGGCGAAGATTTACAAGGCGTACTAATAAAACCAGCGGGCTATAAAAAAGGCGATAAAGTACCTGTGGTTGTGTATTTTTATCGTTACATGAGCCAGCGTATGTTTGATTTTCCAAAAATGGAATTAAACCATCGCCCTAACTTCCCTATGTTTACCTCAAACGGTTATGCGGTATTTTTACCTGATATTCGCTTTGAAATAGGTCACCCTGGTAAATCGTCAACGCAAACCATGATAAACGCTACCCAAAAATTAATAGATTTAGGCATAGCCGACCCAGATAAAATAGGCTTACAAGGTCACTCTTGGGCGGGTTATCAAAGTGCGTTTATGATAACCCAAACAGATATGTTTAAAGCGGTTGTATCTGGCGCGCCAGTATCAAACATGACCAGTGCTTACAGTGGCATACGTTTAAAATCGGGCCTTGCTCGTCAATTTCAATACGAAACAGGACAAAGCCGTATTGGCAAAAACTTATTTGAAGCACCAGAACTTTATATAGAAAACTCACCAGTATTTTTTGCAGACAAAGTTAATACGCCTATCTTAATAATGTCTGGCGACAAAGACGATGCAGTACCTTGGCATGAGAGCGTGCAGTACTACTTAGCTCTGCGCCGTGCAGGAAAAGATGCTACATTTTTACAATACGAAGGTGAACCACACCACTTGAAAAAGTTTCCTAATCAGGTCGATTTTTCAGTACGTATGATGCAGTACTTTGATCATTACTTAAAAGGCAAACCAGCTGAAAAGTGGATGACAAAAGGCGAGGCATTTATAGAGGAATAGATATAACATTTATTCAGAGCTCTACGTAAGCGATAACGTTGAGCTCTGCGTCAATTAAATCAAGGCGAGGCATATTACATTTAAGTAATCAGTCACTACCTAGTCCTTCATACCTTTGAAAAATGCTATAATGATCTTTAAACTTTTATAAACACCACCGTATATAAGCGTTTTAATCAAAGTAAAAAACTATAATAAAAGCCTAATATAAGTAATAATCACTAAATTCAGAGGTTAAAGAGTCGTTCATTACGCTAGGTTTTTGGTACAAAGAGTTTCCACAATACCCAAAAGACCATAAGGATTTTTGGCGTACTCGCTTAATAGCCCACTCTTTACTAATAACCACATGTTACTTTTTAGTTTTAACACTCCTCAATCTTTTTTATTTTGAAAGCTATGACATTGCTTTAATTGATGCCTTAGGACTTACGATATCGTTAGGTATTTATACTTGGTTTAATAAAACAGCCAACGTAAATGCAGCAGCGTGGGCTGTTACCCTTATGGTCGTTAGCTTAATAATGATGTTTGTGATTTCAGTTGGTGGCCATGCCCACTCTTTATTTTGGGCAACGTTAATCCCGCCTTTTAGCTTTTTTTTAGTTGGAAGAAACTGGGGAAGCCTATTTAGTACAGTCGCTTTTGCTATTTGTGCGTACCTTGTGTATTTACAACAACAGCAAACTGTAACAATTGGCTTAGGCTCTTTATTTAATCTTATAGAGGTAAGCCTTGCTCATATCCTAGATTCAAATTGTAAGTGCATAACTTGTTTTGGCTAGATTAAGTGGTCAGTTGCTCATAAGCTAACTGCTTTTTCTCCGGCAAGAGATTTTACAATGAGACATTACAAACAACTGACC
>NZ_JADYWP010000021.1:0-4515 GCF_015864765.1 Pseudoalteromonas sp. NZS11
ACTTACCTCTAATTGCTGGTTCTGCGCTTAAAGCGTTAGAAGGCGAGAAAGAGTGGGAAGATAAGATTGTTGAGCTTGCAAACGCACTTGATACTTACATCCCAGAGCCAGAGCGTGACATCGATAAGCCTTTCATCATGCCTATCGAAGACGTTTTCTCAATCCAGGGTCGTGGTACTGTTGTAACTGGTCGTGTTGAAGCTGGTATCATCCGCATCAATGACGAAGTAGAAATTGTTGGTATCAATGATACAACTCGTTCTACTTGTACTGGTGTTGAAATGTTCCGTAAGCTTCTAGACGAAGGTCGTGCTGGCGAAAACATCGGTGCACTTCTACGTGGTACTAAGCGTGAAGACGTTGAACGTGGTCAAGTACTAGCTAAGCCTGGTTCAATTAACCCACATACTACATTCACTTCAGAAGTATACGTACTTTCGAAAGATGAAGGTGGTCGTCATACTCCATTCTTCAAAGGTTACCGTCCACAGTTCTACTTCCGTACAACTGACGTAACAGGTGACGTACAGTTACCAGATGGCGTAGAAATGGTAATGCCTGGTGATAACATCAAGATGACAGTAACTCTAATCGCACCAATCGCGATGGATGAAGGTCTTCGTTTTGCTATCCGTGAAGGTGGTCGTACTGTAGGTGCTGGTGTTGTAGCAACTATCGTAGCGTAATTATTAGCCTAGCTAATTGTTACCAAAAAGCCCGAGCTTAGTCTCGGGCTTTTTAATGTCTAGAATAAAGTGTCATATGAAGGTGGCGCTCTTACTTTAGGCGTAGGTGCGTTGTAGTAACGTTCAAAGCGTAATTATTAGCCTAACTAATTGTTACCAAAAAGCCCGAGCTTAGTCTCGGGTTTTTTAATGTCTATAATAAAGTGTCATATGAAGGTGGCGCTCTTACTTTAGGCGTAGGTGCGTTGTAGTAACGTCCAAAGCGTAATTATTAGCCTAGCTAATTGTTATCAAAAAGCCCGAGCTTAGTCTCGGGCTTTTTAATGTCTAGAATAAAGTGTCATATGAAGGTGGCGCTCTTACTTTAGGCGTAGGTGTGTTGTAGTAACGTTCAAAGCGTAATTATTAGCCTAGCTAATTGTTACCAAAAAGCCCGAGCTTAGTCGGGCTTTTTAATGACTAAAATAAAGAGTGATTTGGAGGTGAGAATCTCACATTAGACGAAGATGCTTGGTAACAACATTCAAAATATTATTGGTATTAATAAAAAACCCGAGCCTAGCCCGGGTTTTGATAAGTTATGAATATGCCATAATTGGCTGAAAACTATTCAATATTTTGAATTTGTTCTCTCATTTGTTCAATCAATACTTTTAACTCTACAGCGGCAGTAGTGATGTCACTATTGATAGACTTAGATGCTAGCGTGTTAGCTTCACGATTAAATTCTTGCATCATAAAATCTAGGCGGCGGCCGCATGCGCCACCTTTTTTAAGGATTTTTTTAGTTTCTTTAACGTGAGACTTTAAACGATCTAATTCTTCAGCTACATCTTGTTTTTGAGCAAGATAAATAAGTTCTTGTTCAAGGCGTGACTCGTCAATGTTTGCTGTTAAGTCTTCTAGCTTTTGAGCCAGTTTTTCACGCTGCCACTTAGCAATCTCAGGCATGTGCGTTTCTACAATTTCTACTTGCTCTAAAATCGCATCAAGGCGGATTGCTATCATTTCTTCAAGGTTTGCACCTTCATCGCCACGAGCTGATTTAAAATCTTCGATTACTTGATCAAGACCAGCAATTAGTGCTGTATTAACGCTATCCATATCAAGTTCTTCAGCTTCCATAACACCAGGCCAACGTAATATATCAACAGGATTAATGTCGCCATTACTTTGCTGTTGAACCCATTTCGCGCTATTTATAAGTTGCTCAGCAAGGGCTTGGTTAATTGATAGCTCACCAACATGGGCAGGATTTGCTACAAACTTTAAAAAAACCTCAACTTTACCGCGTTGTAAGTGTTTGCGTAAACGCTCACGAATAACTGGCTCCATGCCACGAAATTGCTCTGGTGCGCGAATAAATGTTTCAAGGTAACGCTGGTTCACTGAACGAACTTCCCAAGTGCCAGTTCCCCAATTGCCTTTTATTTCGCGACGCGCATAAGCTGTCATACTGTGGATCATGGATATTTTCCTAAATTTATAAATACAATATTACGATGATTATACCGTAACACCGCTTAAGCTCTAGGGAAAATTTAATACACTGAATATTTTGCATACAGCTATTTATTTAAATCAGCATGGTATCTATACCCACATACACTTATAATGTCGCAAATTCTGAATTAAGGGGATCGTCAATGCGTCCAAGCGAAAGAACACCTAACCAAATTAGACCTGTTACATTTACACGTAATTATACTTTGCATGCTGAAGGCTCAGTACTTGTTGAGTTTGGTAACACCAAAGTACTTTGTACAGCTACTGTCGAATCGGGCGTTCCTCGTTTCATGAAAGGTCAGGGTAAAGGTTGGATCAATGCTGAATACGGTATGTTACCGCGAGCAACGCATACGCGTAATGCTCGAGAAGCTGCACGTGGTAAGCAGGGCGGTCGTACTATGGAAATTCAACGTTTAATTGCACGTGCACTGCGTGCTGCTGTTGATTTAAAAGCACTTGGCGAAAACACAATCACTATCGACTGTGATGTAATTCAAGCAGATGGCGGTACACGTACTGCTTCTATAAGTGGTGCATGTGTTGCACTTGTTGATGCGCTAACGCATATGCGTGCCAAGGGTATGATTAATTCAAACCCACTTAAACATATGATTGCGGCTATTTCAGTAGGTATATACAAAGGCCAAGCAATTAGCGATTTAGAATATATTGAAGATTCAGCAGCAGAAACTGATATGAATGTAATTTTAACCGAAACAGGTAAAATTATAGAAATTCAAGGTACAGCCGAAGGCGAACCTTTCTCGTTTGATGAGCTAGATGAGTTACTTACTTTAGCTAAACATTCTATTCGTGAAATCATTGACGTACAAAAGCAAGCATTAGCATAAATAGGTAGGCCACTAGATATGAAAGATTATCAAAAAGAGTTTATAGAATTTGCTCTAGAGAAGCAGGTATTAAAATTTGGTGAGTTTACTTTAAAGTCTGGGCGCATAAGTCCTTACTTTTTTAATGCCGGTTTGTTTAATACAGGTCGTGACTTAGCACGTTTAGGTCGTTTTTATGCATCAGCACTAGAAGATTCAGCGATAGAGTACGATGTACTATTTGGCCCGGCGTATAAGGGTATCCCAATCGCGACAACGACGGCAGTTGCATTAGCAGATCACCATGATAAAGATGTACCGTACTGTTTTAACCGTAAAGAGAAAAAAGCACACGGTGAAGGTGGTACATTAGTAGGCTCAGAACTCAATGGCAAAATAATGCTAGTTGATGATGTAATTACCGCAGGTACCGCTATTCGTGAGTCCATGGAAATTATTGCACAAAATGGTGCAGACCTTAGTGGTGTTTTAATTGCATTAGATCGCCAAGAAAAAGGTAAAGCCGAGTTATCAGCTATTCAAGAAGTTGAACGCGACTTTAATACCAAAGTAATCTCTATTGTAAAATTAGCAGACCTTATTAGTTACCTTGAAAACCAAGGGACGATGGGCGAGCATTTAGCCTCAGTTAAAGCTTACCGTGATCAATACGGCGTAGCATAAATAAAAAGCCTCGCAGTGCGGGGCTTTATTTTGACCTTCATTCATAGAGTTTATTAATGAAAGATGTATTAAAACCAAATGGCTTAGGCCTCAAACGCGTTTTCAAAGCAACCTATTGCTCCTATCTTGGCTTTAAAGCAGCATTTAAAGAAGAAGCTGCATTTAGACAAGAGCTATTACTAAGCCTTATATTATTCCCCACTTCATTTTGGCTTGCTTCATCATTATTACACTGGGCAATACTAATTAGCTCACTGCTTATTATTCTAATAGTTGAATTGCTAAACTCTGCCATTGAAGCATTAACAGATCGAGTAAGTACAGAATTGCATGTATTGTCAGGTAGAGCCAAAGATATGGGATCTGCAGCCGTAACACTTTCATTAACGATCGTATTGATCATATGGGGTGTAAGTCTTTATATGAAGATCGTTTAAGCTCACTTTTAATATTTGTGAAGTTTAAACACCTTTAGTTGTTAATAATTTGCTAGTTATGTTGTGTTTTTAACGTGTTTAGCTCAAATACTCAGCGAACAGCACATTATTTCAAGTTTTCTTAAAAAAAGGGTTGATCTGTTTTCGGATCTCCCTATAATGCGACCCCACTGAGACGGGAAACGCCAACGCATAGCGAGGAGCGAACTACTCAGAGAGTTAAATAAAACTTCGGTTTTAAATCTTCCAAAAGAAAGTTTAAAACTAAGTGTTGACTCGAAAAATAAAGGGTGTATTATTCGCATCCCTTGAGACGCTAAAGCGACTCAAAACGTTCTTTAACAATATAAAGCAATCATCTGTGTGGGC
>NZ_JADYWP010000022.1:0-1546 GCF_015864765.1 Pseudoalteromonas sp. NZS11
TGACATATATGGACGCTCCCTTGAAGTCAAGACGAGCTAATGTCTAAACATCAAAATTGATGCCTTTATTTAATTGTCATGTATCCCATTTCACAGTCATGATGCGTCACAAGCTTGCTGAAAAGCAAAGGTACTGACATATATTCGAGCTATGGTGTCATGATTGTCATGCGCCATGCTCCTAATGAGCTTCGTACCAAGGGACCTAAAAAATATTCACCCAAACGAGATTTAATCTCGTGTCTTTATCTGGTTAACCTTGGTTAGCGTGCGCTTTTTGTTTCATTATAAGTGAAGTACATACAGGATAAGCGTATGTTACGACTTAAGTGCCCAAACACCCACTCAGGTTTTAAAACCTATGTCATAACCAGGCTGTCTTAAGTCGTAAACTCGGGTGTGATTGGCGTGTAAAATACGCATAATTAAGCATCCTTGTGTGTATTTTGCACATACTGAGGAGAGTAGAGAGTTTGCTTGGTCAGCAATATCCACATCAGTCGCGCCAATCTGTGTGCGGTGGCGACCACCACACAATTAAAGTGTTTTTTCTCGCGCAACTGGTTTATCCACTGGCTTAGCGCATCTGTTTTATGGTGGCTTCTGGCGATAAGGGCGCGAGCACCGTGAATAAGTTGTTTTCGTAGGTAACTGTTGCCGCGTTTAGTAATACCAGACATTTTACTTTTATCGCCTGATGCGTATTGTTTAGGTGTTAATCCTAGCCACACACCGAGTTCTTTTGCGCTCTTAAATGCCTGACCGTTCCCGATTGATGCTGCATAGGCTGAGGCATTGAGAACACCCACGCCAGGGATAGAGTGAAGTATTTTAGCGTTTGTATCCCGTTCAACGTGTGCAGTAAGCATCGCTTCAATAGCTTTAATGCGTTTAACAAGGGTTTTGTATTCGGTGTAAATATCACTCACCATTATGCGCAGCTGAGGGCGAAGCTCAGAATCACTTTCTAAGGCAATTATCCCTTGCTCAAACGCCTTAATACCGACAGGAAATACATACCCAAAATCGACCAATAAACCGCGTAACTGGTTGGTTGCAGCAATCCTGTTTTGCAGAAGTCGCTCACGTATCTTATGGAGCATGAGTATTTCTTGCTGAGCTTCGGTTTTAATAGGAACGAATTTAATATGAGGGCGTAAGCTTGCTTCATAGATAGCAAGTGCATCGTTACTGTCGTTTTTATTACCGCGAACAAAGGGGGTAACGTGTTGTGCAGGAATAAGGTCAACGGTATGACCGTAAGACGAAAATACTCTTCCCCAGTAGTGGGAAGAATAACAGGCTTCCATCACCACGCGGCACGGAGGGGTATTAGCTAAGAAGGCGTTGAGTTTAGCTCTGTTTAAACGTTTATTGCATTCTCTTTTATGGTTAGAATTAAAGCCAGCGACTTGGAATACATTTTTTGCCAAATCAATTGATAATGTGCTAATTTTCATGACGGACGTTCCCTTTTAACTGAGTGAGTTCAATTACCAGTTTGGCGCATTGACGCCGTTTTGGGGAGCGTCCATCTCATCACCCA
>NZ_JADYWP010000023.1:0-1420 GCF_015864765.1 Pseudoalteromonas sp. NZS11
CATAAAACGCGTTTGGCGTTGTATGGTTAAGCCTCACGGGTAATTAGTACAAGTTAGCTTAATGGCTCACACCACTTCCACATCTTGCCTATCAACGTTGTAGTCTTCAACGGCCCTTCAGAGACTTTAAAAGTCTAGTGAGAACTCATCTCGAGGCCTGCTTCGCGCTTAGATGCTTTCAGCGCTTATCAGTTCCGAACGTAGCTACCGGGCAATGCCATTGGCATGACAACCCGAACACCAGCGGTTCGTTCACTCCGGTCCTCTCGTACTAGGAGCAACCCCTCTCAATTCTCAAACGCCCACGGCAGATAGGGACCGAACTGTCTCACGACGTTCTAAACCCAGCTCGCGTACCACTTTAAATGGCGAACAGCCATACCCTTGGGACCGACTTCAGCCCCAGGATGTGATGAGCCGACATCGAGGTGCCAAACACCGCCGTCGATATGAACTCTTGGGCGGTATCAGCCTGTTATCCCCGGAGTACCTTTTATCCGTTGAGCGATGGCCCTTCCATTCAGAACCACCGGATCACTATGACCTACTTTCGTACCTGCTCGACGTGTCTGTCTCGCAGTTAAGCTGGCTTCTACCATTACACTAACCGTACGATGTCCGACCGTACTTAGCCAACCTTCGTGCTCCTCCGTTACTCTTTAGGAGGAGACCGCCCCAGTCAAACTACCCACCAGGCACTGTCCGTAACCCCGATTCAGGGGCCAACGTTAGAACATCAAAACTACAAGGGTGGTATTTCAAGGTTGACTCCACAACAACTAGCGTCGCTGCTTCAAAGTCTCCCACCTATCCTACACATGTAGGTTCAATGTTCAGTGCCAAGCTGTAGTAAAGGTTCACGGGGTCTTTCCGTCTAGCCGCGGGTACACAGCATCTTCACTGCGATTTCAATTTCACTGAGTCTCGGGTGGAGACAGCGTGGCCATGGTTACACCATTCGTGCAGGTCGGAACTTACCCGACAAGGAATTTCGCTACCTTAGGACCGTTATAGTTACGGCCGCCGTTTACCGGGGCTTCGATCAAGAGCTTCTCCCTAAGGATAACCCCATCAATTAACCTTCCGGCACCGGGCAGGTGTCACACCGTATACGTCATCTTGCGATTTTGCACAGTGCTGTGTTTTTAATAAACAGTCCCAGCCACCTGGTCACTGCGGCTCCCGTCCGCTTAGAGAGCAAGTCTCATCACAGATAGGAGCGTACCTTCTCCCGAAGTTACGGTACGATTTTGCCTAGTTCCTTCACCCGAGTTCTCTCAAGCGCCTTAGTATTCTCTACCTGACCACCTGTGTCGGTTTGGGGTACGATTCCATATAATCTGAAGCTTAGAGGCTTTTCCTGGAAGTATGGCATCAGCAACTTCATCACCGTAGTGACTCGTCTCGTGTCTCAGGTTTA
>NZ_JADYWP010000024.1:0-1266 GCF_015864765.1 Pseudoalteromonas sp. NZS11
TGTAGTGGCATAGTTAATTTGGCCACCCATTAAGAAAGAAATGTTATGCTAATAAGCATACAAATTTGGGTGAAAAAATGACGAAATTAAAACGCGCAACGTATTCTGCGGCAATCAAATTAGAAACAGCTCAGCTTGTAGTTGACCAAAGTTATACTCAAGAAGAAGCAGCCAAAGCGATGGGGGTGGGTAAATCAACCGTCAGTAAGTGGGTTACTCAATTAAAGCAAGAGCGGAGTGGCCAGACACCATCTGCTTCACCAATGACGCCCGAACAAATTGAAATCCGCGAACTTAAAAAGCAAATCCAACGCATTGAATTAGAAAAGGATATATTAAAAAAGGCTACCGCTCTCTTGATGTCCGACTCCCTGAACAATTCTCGTTAATTGAGAAACTAAATCAACGAGAGCGTTACCCAATTAGCGTGCTGTGTAACGTATTCAATGTGCATCGTAGCAGCTATAAATATTGGGCTATACGGGATACAACGCCGACGCCAGAGCAAATAAGGCTAGAAGCTGAAGTTAAAGCCATACATGCAATGAGCGGCGGCTCAGCTGGGGCGCGGACAATCGCGGCAATAGCAACGAACAATGATTTTGAATTGAGTCGTTATCGTGCTGCTAAGCTAATGGTTAAATTAAAGCTTGAAAGCTGCCAAGTACCTCAACATTCATATAAACGCGGTGGTAATGAACACCTTGAAATTCCAAATCTGCTTGATAGAAAATTTGATGTTGTTGAGCCAGATACCGTGTGGTGCGGTGATGTGACGTATATTTGGGTAGGTAATCGCTGGGCTTATTTAGCCGTTGTTATTGATTTATTTGCACGTAAAGTCGTTGGTTGGGCCATGTCGTTGTCGCCAGATACTAATTTAACGCTAAAAGCACTTGAACTCGCGTATGAAAGTAGAGGAAAACCGACAGGACTGATGTTTCATTCAGACCAAGGTAGTCATTATATAAGTTTAAAATATCGTCAACGTTTATGGCGCTATAAAATTACACAAAGTATGAGCAGGCGCGGAAATTGTTGGGATAATGCGCCAATGGAGCGATTTTTTAGAAGCTTTAAAACGGAGTGGATGCCAAAGGTTGGATACGAAAACTTTAAAGATGCTAAATATGGTGTGAGTGATTATATCAACGGATATTACAACAACGTTAGGCCACATCATTATAATGCCGGTTTAGCGCCAAATGAATCTGAGGTTAGATGCCAAGATTCTAAAACTGTGGCCAAAATTAGTTGACCACTACA
>NZ_JADYWP010000025.1:0-1097 GCF_015864765.1 Pseudoalteromonas sp. NZS11
CCTAGATTCAAATTGTAAGTGCATAACTTGTTTTGGCTAGATTAAGTGGTCAGTTGCTCATAAGCTAACTGCTTTTTCTCCGGCAAGAGATTTTACAATGAGACATTACAAACAACTGACCTATGCGCAAAGATGCCAGATCGCCGTTCTAAAGAAAAGCGGTTTTACGCAACAAAGTATTGCTGAGCTAACTAATTTATCGCAATCTACGATTTCAAGAGAGCTTTCTAGAAATACAGGTAAGCGAGGTTACAGACACAAACAAGCTCATGAGCGGGCTTTGTTTCGCCGAAGAAGTGTAAGAAAACCGCTTAAGATGACACCTGAAATGATAGCTTTAATTACCCAGAAGCTTAATGAGAAGTGGAGTCCTGAACAAATAACGGGATGGTTACGCAAAGAAAGTGAACGGTCTGTCAGCCATGAATGCATTTATCTGTATATCTGGGAAGATAAAAAAGCAGGTGGTGAGTTATACCTACATCTGCGCCGACACGGTAAGAAATATCACAAGCGCAGTCATGGTAAAACAAACCGAGGGCAAATAAAAAATCGCGTTAGCATTGAAGAGCGCCCACAAATAGTTGATGAGAAAGGCCGTATCGGAGATTGGGAAATAGATACCGTCATAGGCAAAGGTCATCGAGGCGCCCTTGTTACCATTGTAGAGCGGGTTACCCAATTCACTGTATCAACTCAGGTGGCAGGAAAAACAGCGGAAGCCGTCACTGCGGCGACGATAGAACTATTAAGGCCATATAGGTCAGCGCTTCATAGCATCACAGCTGACAATGGAAAAGAGTTCGCTTATCACGAGCAAATCACAGAGGCTTTAAGTGTACCTGTTTATTTTGCTCACCCTTATCACTCATGGGAGCGCGGATTGAATGAAAACACGAATGGATTACTACGTCAGTATTGGCCGAAGAGCACAGATTTTAAGGCGGTAACACCAGCACAAGTTATACCCGTACTTGAGCAACTTAATAATCGTCCGAGGAAGACACTTGGATTTGAAACGCCTGCAAAATTGATGCAGGATCACTTGGCGGCTAAAGCCGCCTAAACGTTATGCACTTCAGATTTGAATCCGCGTA
>NZ_JADYWP010000026.1:0-670 GCF_015864765.1 Pseudoalteromonas sp. NZS11
TAGGGTAGCCGTAGGGAAACCGAGTCTTAACTGGGCGAATAGTTGCAAGGTATAGACCCGAAACCCGGTGATCTAGCCATGGGCAGGTTGAAGGTTGAGTAACATCAACTGGAGGACCGAACCCACTAACGTTGAAAAGTTAGGGGATGACCTGTGGCTAGGAGTGAAAGGCTAATCAAACCGGGAGATAGCTGGTTCTCCCCGAAATCTATTTAGGTAGAGCCTCGGACGAATACTTACGGGGGTAGAGCACTGTTAAGGCTAGGGGGTCATCCCGACTTACCAACCCTTTGCAAACTCCGAATACCGTAAAGTAATATCCGGGAGACACACGGCGGGTGCTAACGTCCGTCGTGAAGAGGGAAACAACCCAGACCGCCAGCTAAGGTCCCAAAGTCATAGTTAAGTGGGAAACGATGTGGAAAGGCCCAGACAGCCAGGAGGTTGGCTTAGAAGCAGCCATCCTTTAAAGAAAGCGTAATAGCTCACTGGTCGAGTCGGTCTGCGCGGAAGATGTAACGGGGCTAAACTATGCACCGAAGCTGCGGATTCAGAATTTATTCTGAGTGGTAGGGGAGCGTTCTGTAAGCCGTTGAAGGTGTACCGGGAGGTATGCTGGAGGTATCAGAAGTGCGAATGCTGACATGAGTAACGATAATGGGAGTGAAAA
>NZ_JADYWP010000027.1:0-566 GCF_015864765.1 Pseudoalteromonas sp. NZS11
ATGTCACGCTCTGGCTCTGGGATGTAAGTATCAAGTGCGTTTGCAAGCTCAACAATCTTATCTTCCCACTCTTTCTCGCCTTCTAACGCTTTAAGCGCAGAACCAGCAATTAGAGGTAAGTCATCACCTGGGAAATCGTATTCTGAAAGAAGTTCACGAACTTCCATTTCTACTAGTTCAAGTAGCTCTTCGTCATCTACCATGTCACATTTGTTCATGAACACGATGATGTAAGGAACGCCAACTTGACGAGAAAGAAGGATGTGCTCACGCGTTTGTGGCATAGGGCCATCAGTCGCAGCAACTACTAAGATCGCGCCGTCCATTTGAGCAGCACCAGTGATCATGTTTTTAACATAATCGGCGTGACCAGGACAATCTACGTGTGCGTAGTGACGTGAAGGAGTATCGTATTCAACGTGAGACGTTGAAATAGTGATACCACGTTCGCGCTCTTCTGGAGCGTTGTCGATTGATGCGAAATCTTTAGCAACACCGCCGTATACTTTTGCAAGTACGTTAGTGATTGCTGCAGTTAGTGTAGTTTTACCGTGGTCAACGTGGCC
>NZ_JADYWP010000028.1:0-532 GCF_015864765.1 Pseudoalteromonas sp. NZS11
TGTGACGTTACTGACAGAAGAAGCACCGGCTAACTCCGTGCCAGCAGCCGCGGTAATACGGAGGGTGCGAGCGTTAATCGGAATTACTGGGCGTAAAGCGTACGCAGGCGGTTTGTTAAGCGAGATGTGAAAGCCCCGGGCTCAACCTGGGAACTGCATTTCGAACTGGCAAACTAGAGTGTGATAGAGGGTGGTAGAATTTCAGGTGTAGCGGTGAAATGCGTAGAGATCTGAAGGAATACCGATGGCGAAGGCAGCCACCTGGGTCAACACTGACGCTCATGTACGAAAGCGTGGGGAGCAAACGGGATTAGATACCCCGGTAGTCCACGCCGTAAACGATGTCTACTAGAAGCTCGGAGCCTCGGTTCTGTTTTTCAAAGCTAACGCATTAAGTAGACCGCCTGGGGAGTACGGCCGCAAGGTTAAAACTCAAATGAATTGACGGGGGCCCGCACAAGCGGTGGAGCATGTGGTTTAATTCGATGCAACGCGAAGAACCTTACCTACACTTGACATACAGAGAACTTAC
>NZ_JADYWP010000029.1:0-522 GCF_015864765.1 Pseudoalteromonas sp. NZS11
TTTTTTACTTTTGAAAACTCTTGATAAATACAATGTATCTATCAGAATTTTATTATCAGCTTTTCCAAATTTTTAAAGAGCAAGAGATGTAAAAACTTCTCAAAATTAAACACACTCTATTCTCAGGCGGTTAATGGCCTGATAAAGAATATTTATTTTTAAGAAGTAAGTGGTGGAGCTAAGCAGGATCGAACTGCTGACCTCCTGCGTGCAAGGCAGGCGCTCTCCCAGCTGAGCTATAGCCCCACATATGCTGGTACTTATTGTTTTAACCATCTTCTTAATTAGATAAGAAGTGGTGGGTCTGAGTAGATTTGAACTACCGACCTCACCCTTATCAGGGGTGCGCTCTAACCAGCTGAGCTACAGACCCAAAACAATAAGTGTTGTTCTCTTTACAATAACAATCATCTGTGTGGACACTACGAACAAATAAGTTCTAAATCGTATAAGGAGGTGATCCAGCCCCAGGTTCCCCTAGGGCTACCTTGTTACGACTTCACCCCAGTCATGAATCACTCC